>NZ_FNWI01000001.1 GCF_900106855.1 Varibaculum massiliense
GTGCGGGCGGGGCGCTCGCGTACCGCAAGCGCAAGACGGCCGGCGCAAGCAAGGACGCGGCAGACGAAGAGCCGGAAGAGTAGCGGCGCCGCATCGATACCGAACCGGAGGCCCTGGGCGCTCGCCCGGGGCCTCCCCTGCGAACGGGGGAGGACATGAACAAAGGGAAAGCCGCCACGGCGCTCGCCATTGCCGTGGCGTTGCTGGCGATGGGGGCGCTCGCCGTCCTGCCGCTGTCCGAGAGGAACCCTTACGAGGTGCACGAGGTGCCTACTGCGGAAGAGGACGCGACAATGGAGGCTCAAGAGACGGGAGGCGGCATCGACTGGGACGCCCTTCCCGCCTCCGTCGTCGCTTGGGTGCGCGTGCCGGGCACGACCGTCGACTACCCGATCGTCCAGGGCCGGCCCGAATCGCCCGACTTCTACCTCACGCACGACGCCGGCGGCGAAAGATCCGCGTGGGGCGCTCCCTACATAGATGCCGGGTGCGCGCAGGGTGCCGAGAGCCCGCTCGTCATCGTCTACGGGCACCACATGTCCGACGGCACCATGTTCGCGCCGCTCGCGCAGTACTCGTCGCGCGACTTCGCCGAGGGGCACCGCACCATCCGGATCTACACCCGCGAGAAGGCGATCGAGCTCAAGGTCTTCGCGGCCGACGTGGTCGACGCGAGCTCGGAGGGCAAGCGGACCGACTTCGCCGACGCGGCGGAGCTCGCCGCCTACCTCGGGGACAAATTGTCCCGGTGCGAGGTCGTCCTGGAAGAGCCGGCGGACATCGCGCAGGCCTGGGCCTTCGTGACGTGCAGCTACCAGACGAGCAACTCGCGCACCGTCGTCTACGCGAAGGAGGTGGAAGGATGGGATTCGCGCCCTTCGGAATAGGGCTCCTCATGGGGCTCCTCACGCTCACGGCCTACGCCTGCTGCGCAGCCGGCGACGACGACCGGGACTAGCCGTGGGAAATCGAAATCGCACAACGGAAAGAGGCGGGCAATTGCCCGCCTCTTCTCACATCACCCACTTGAACACGGCACGGAACAGCCAGACGAAAAAGCCCAGCGTGACCTTAAGCGCCGCCATGAGGAACCTACCAAGCCTCTTCATCGACGTCACCCCAATCTTCCTTGACCTTGCGGGCGCCCTCGTCGGCGCCCTCCTCCTTCTCTTGCGCGAGCAGCCTCGCCAGCTCGTCGGGCACGCCCGGGACCTCTGCCCTCCCCAGAGCGCGCTGCAGGTCCCTTATCTGCGATTTCAGCGGTTTTGAGGGAGGGCCCACGTGCTCGCGGTAGCAGGCGCCGATCGCGGCCGCGTCGCACAGGAAGCCCCGCACCC
>NZ_FNWI01000002.1 GCF_900106855.1 Varibaculum massiliense
GCGAGCGCCCTGCGTCGACGGCCTCCTTGAGCTGCGCCGGCATGACCTTCACGGTGTCCTTGACCGCGCGGCCGCCCTCGTCGAGCTCGGGCTGGCCGTCCGGTCCCATCACCGTCTTCCTCAGCCACACCTCGCGGTTCGCGAGCAGCGGTATGTCTCGGAAGTCGGCCCCCTTGAAGCGGCTCTCGTTAACGAACATGGGGCTGAACTCGTAGCCTCCCACGTCCACGCCGTCGACGACGGTGCCCTTTGGAAGGGTCGCCGAGTTGAAGGTCCTGGCCTCGCCGGTCGCGCGGTCGGTGTACTCGATGCCCTCGCGCACGAAGCTCTTGTGCAGCGAGAGGTACACCTTCTTCCTCTCCTCCATGTCTTTCCTCCTTTTCGTTTTCGATCGGTCCTTGTCTTCATCCGCCGGGACGCGTGCCCCGGCGCGGTGCCCCTATCTCATGGCGACCGCCCCCTTCCTCGCTTTTCCGCTAGAAGCCGCTCACGATGTCGCGCGCCCAGGAGCCGCTCTTCACGAGGGCCAGGATGAGCAGCACGCACATGGCCAGGTACTGCAGCGCGTAGGTGAGCCCGTTTGCGACCGCGTCGGCCGGGGTGCCCGTCCCGGGGTTCGCCCCGGTGAGCCCGCCGAGCACGAGCGGGAACGATATGAGCAGCACGAGGATGATGACGCCGGCGATGCAGACCGCCCCGAAGCTCTTCAGGTAGCCGACGCCTATCTGGCGCGTGGCGTCCATGCCGAGGAACGCCAGCGGGATCGGGGCGAACGCGGCCATGATGTAGAGCTGGAGCGCGCGGGCCCAGCAGACCACGAGGGCGACGACGTAGGCCGCCAGCACCACGACCCAGCTGATGAGGCTCACGACGAGCATGGCGATGAGCGACGGGATGTCGTCGTCGGTGGTGACGACGGACACCTCGGGCAGGTCGAGCGCGCCTCCGGCGCCGAAGAGCGCCTCGACTCGGTCGATGGCGAGCCCGCAGACCTCGTAGATCGACGCCATCAGGTCGAAGCTGTTCTGTATGAGGAACAGGAACACGGCGAAGAACACGAGGAGGAAGACGACCTCCTTGACGCCGGGAAGGCTCTGGCTGCCGTCCATGCGCTGGGAGATCTCGATGAGCTTCAGGGTGAAGACCAGGCCGAGCACCCCGCACCCGATCGGCAGGACGGCCACCTGCCATACGCCCCGGGCGACGTCGTGCATGGTCAGGTCGCTCGAGCTCGTGAGCATGTGCGCGAAGTCGGCCGAGAGGATCCCGTTCGCGCCGATCGACCCGAGCACGCCCGTCTGCGCCTTGAACATCCAGTTGCAGCAGTCGCGCAGGAGGCCGCACAGCCAATCGTTGACGTCCCCGGCTATGTCGGCGTATGCCGGCTGCGCGGGGACGAGCAGCAGCGTGCAGAGGGCGAATGCCGTCGCGGCGGAGATGGCGAACGCCCTTCGGCGTCGCGATTCAAGCGCCCGCACGGCTACATCGCCTCCAGCGAGCCGCCGCGCGAGACCACGGTGACCACCGTCGAGGCGGGGTCGTCGAGCGTGAAGGTCGTCGACGCGACGTTCCCGGCGTAGTCGAGCCACACCTCCTTGTCCCAGGTGGCTCCCGTCGCCTGCGGGGACACCTCCGCCGCCTTCCCGGC
>NZ_FNWI01000003.1 GCF_900106855.1 Varibaculum massiliense
GCCGACGCCGACCTCGCGCGCGCGGCGGGCTACCTCGAACTCGCGCGGCTCCTTCGAGTCGGCCATGCGCTTGATGAAGGTGGGCTCGCTGAACAGGAAGCGCACCTCGTCGACCTTGGAGAGCTCCTCTTTGAGCTCCCCGTAGGCGAACACGGTGAAATACGAGCTGATTATCGACAACTTCGCGCCGTCGTCGATGGATTCGCCGAGGGCGTCTCCCAGGCGCTCCGCGCCGACGTTGCTTAGCGACTTCACGCCTCTATGCCCCCTTTTTCGCGAGCTCTTCGATCATGCAGGTGCGCACGAAGGCGGAGAAGCTCATGCCCCGCAGGGCCGCCTCCTCCTTCGCCGCGTCGCGCAGGGTGTCGGGGATGCGCAGGGTCACGGAGACCTGGTCGCCGTCCACCAGGAAGCTTCTGATCTCGGTCTCGTCGGGATTGCTCTTGATGAGCTCCTTGTAGCTGTCGGGCATCTGCGCTCCCATCGCTCGAAATGCAATACAAATGCGTTTGCAGCATTATAACGCGACGGCACGCGGCGGCACTGGGAATGCGAGGACAGCCGATGTCCAGGCTTTATATGAGCGCGGACGGCGATGGACGCCCTGATCGGGCTTGGATGGCCGCTTTCGTTCGGGTCCTCATCTCTCGTTTTCGCGAGGTTTGGCGTTTGCCCATTCCTCGGCGTAGAGAACCTCGTTCTGAGCCTCCAAGATTCGCGCGGCGTCGCCGATGCGCTCGGCGCACCTCTCACTTATCGACTTCAGGGCCAGAATCCCCTCGACGTCGAGCGGGTCCAGCTGGTCGGCATGCGCCAGGGACTCGAGCAGCTGGTCCAGGCCCCTCGCCAGCCTCCCGGCATCGCACACGGCATCGATGAGCTCGATGCGCTCCAACTTCTCTTCGTGGCTCAACATCAGCTCGCCTCCTTCTCTCAACGGACGTGTCGCGCAGCACCGTAGCCGTTCCATGCGGAGAACCATCTCGCCGCCCGCGGTCCCGTGCGCATATCGGCCGCAAGCGGCACGGGAAAGCCGTCCGTCCCGACTCATGCCGCGGCGCCGCGACTC